>NZ_JAKRFY010000061.1:0-1443 GCF_022347805.1 Pseudoalteromonas sp. Of7M-16
TTCCAATGCTGTTCGTTTAAGGGGCCTTGAGTGGCTGGCTCCTTTTAACTGGAAACTCTTTCTTCTTCATTTTCACTGCCCGAGGGTAATTCGGCCTGTCTGGTTTTGGCAAGATAAAGTCCTTCACTGTGTCAGTTAAGTCTTTTAATCTTTTGGGAAGCCTATGTATTGAGTTAGTAGTGGCCATTGAATAGTAGTCATAAATCACAACTCGCATAGTTGTTTTAAAGCTTATTTGTGCACCTCTTACTTTCACCTGTTTACCAGCCAATGCTGCCTCATGCCTTATGAGGTTGTATGCTATCAACATGCCGTAGAGCTCTTGGATCACTAACTCTGGCTTTTTACTTCGAAGGGTCATCGTGTTTTTTAGCATCGTTTTCTTGATATCCCTATAGCCCAACTCGATTGACCACCGCTCATGGTAAAGTGCAATGATATCTTCTTTTGAATATTGCTCACGAGGTAGAGAAGTCGCCAATAGCTTTGGTTCGAACCCATCAATCTGGTATTTAATAAGTCTAAATTGCCAATCCTTAGGCAATGTACTAGAACGCTTACGAGTATGCGAATTCAGCGTTCGCTCTACCAACATATCGTCACTTTCTACCTCACCTTGGACTCGTTGCCATTTAATATCAGTGCGTAAGGGAGTAACCCAAAATCTGTCTGAACCCAGCATTTCTATATGATGTAATAGTTCAGCTGAATGGTAGAGTTTGTCCATAAGCACGACGCTCGTGTTGGGTAAGTTATCTACCAACTGCGAGGCTATTGTAATTTCACCCTTTTTAAATTCACATAATCCCGCATTAAGTATAATTTGAGTTCTGGCATTCATTAAACAAGTGAGCCGAAAAGCGGGAAAAGCAGAAACTCGCTCTCCTTTACTGTGCGCAGAGCCAAAATAGGCACGACACTCAGGTGTATCTTCAGTACGTAGGCTTGTGCCATCAATGCTATATACACGCAGGCCATTCCAAAGCTCATCTTTATACTCTTGATCATCCCAAAAGGCGGCGCTGCGCTGGAATAACCACTCAACAGGCGCTGCCCCCAAGCGCTGGCGCGCATTGCTCCATGAGCTTCTTGCAAGCAATCCGTTGTCAATTTGAGCAGATTTAAAGGCTAATCGCGCTGCAACTTCTTGAATAGGTTCACTGCGCATTAACGACATGCCTATCACAAGCCGAATAACATCTTCTGGCGCAATTTTTCGCCTGCGAATAGTTGCATGCCCAGTTAGGTTGAACGCCTCTGTTAGCCACTCAGTAGGCAATTCGGTGTTAAATACAGAGATGTTACTAACGATTTCTTCTGCATCATTAAATAGCATAGACAGGTCATTCAACATATAAGCTCCTTCAAGTTAAGAGCTAAATATGCCATAGGCAAAAGATCGATCAAGACGTAGTAAATGAGCTTAAACGATCAGCATTGGAA
>NZ_JAKRFY010000062.1:0-1339 GCF_022347805.1 Pseudoalteromonas sp. Of7M-16
TAGAATGGCTTTATCGTTTAGTCGTTTCGCTTTTTTATCATCAACATACAAAACAATATGCGTATGGTTACTCATCACGGCATAGGCACATACATCAATGCATAACACCTTAGCAAGTTGCAATAGCTTCTCTTCAACCCACCCCCTTCTGTGTTCATAAGACTTGCCTGTGGACTTATCCTCTCCACACAAATACGCCCGTCTTACGCATCGTGAGATGCAGTGGTAATACTTGGTATCCACCAAGCTAACTTGTCTCTTCCTTGCTATTGCCATAAAAAAGCCATCCATACTTTAACATTCAGTAAAGCATAGACGGCTTCTTACACTACCCCCAAATTGGAATGGGTGTCACATGTATTTTCATCCATACTTTAACGTTCAGTAAAGCATAGACGGCTTATTAGACTATTCCCAAATTTGGTTGGGTGTCACATGTATTCCGTTACAATATATTCGCTAATACAACAAATAGAACAAGCGCAACTAAAGCGACAATTTTATTTTTATTTTTCAAATTAAAAATCTTTTTTCGCTCAATCTCGCTTACAGAAGTAAACTTACATAACAACAGCTCTGTAAAGAACGACAAAATAAAAATTATTATAGAACCCCACAGCATTATGGATAAACTAAAGATTCCAGTAGCTATAAGAACCAGTCCAATCGGAACAAAAAATATTAATATTCCAATAACCCACTTACTAATCAGAAATCGACGATAGTTAAGTGAGTTACAATTATTACATCTACAAAGAAATGAAATAGTTGCAAAGGCGGAATACCACCCAAGATCACTTCCACAATTATTACAATTTTTATTCATCTAACGACCTAAATAACTATCTAACATTTTATCTACCGACAATTCACTCCCATATGTATGAGATGCTTGGAGAGAAGAGCCTACCAAGCCAAGAGGAGCCATTAGCGGGTTAACCAAAAGAGATGCCGTGCCTGAAGCAGATAACCTCCCCCATATTTGAATCTTATGACTTTTCCTTATAAAAAGGAATAAAGTTGAGATCATCATCATTGAAGAAACTACGATCATCTCAGAATTTAAAAACACCAATAACAGTGACACTGCGAAAAAAATAATTAATACATTTTTCATTTTTATTTAAACCATTTCCAATTTATAAATCTTATGTATCCTGTATAGGAGTCCCCTTTCATATCCATATACCCTAATCCAGCATCGATTTTCCCGCCACTTCCAGAGAACCCATCTGGAGCAAACATTAACATGACACCCAATCCTATTTATACCACAACTACATCCCTGCTAGTTTCAAATCAGAAATAAACCTCTAAAAAATGCTCAATTCGCGTCGAT
>NZ_JAKRFY010000063.1:0-1294 GCF_022347805.1 Pseudoalteromonas sp. Of7M-16
ACCACCTGACCCCATGCCGAACTCAGTAGTGAAACGAAATAGCGCCGATGATAGTGTGGGGTTTCCCATGTGAAAGTAGGACATTGCCAGGGCCCAATTTAAAAAATGAATAATAAAAACTAAAAGCAAAGAATTTGCTTGGTGAACATAGCATTTTGGAACCACCTGACTCCATGCCGAACTCAGTAGTGAAACGAAATAGCGCCGATGATAGTGTGGGGTTTCCCATGTGAAAGTAGGACATCGCCAAGCACCAAATAAAAGAAAGCCCGATTCGAAAGATTCGGGCTTTTTTCGTTCTAAATCGTCTCGAATATTGCCGAGGTCATGCACATTGATAAAGAGACGAATTAGCGCAAGGTGAAGGGAGTAACCTTCATCGCCGACTAGATAAGCTTAAGATTTCCTCAGTAACAGCTAAACCAGCTCTTTTCACCTTGCGCAAAAGAACCGTACTCACTGCGTTCGCTGTCGGTAGCCTTTTGCACGATGTCATCCTGAGCTCGTTTCAGGATCTATATTTATCGATGTTGGCTAGGCTTTAAGAGTGGCAGACTTAGCAACTGTCAAAGCTGCTCATTTCACCTTGCGCAAACTGAACGTACTCGCTTCGCTCGCAGACGTTACATTTTGCACAATGTCATCCTGAACTTGTTTCAGGATCAATGTATTCGATACGAGTTAGGCGTTAGAGGTGATTGCTTTAGCAATGGTCAAAATGGCTCATTTCACCTTGCGCAAAGTAAACGTATTCGCTTCGCTCATTGTCATTAATACTTTGCACGATTTTCACCTTGCGCAAAAGAACCGTACTCGTTACGTTCGCTGTCGGTAGCCTTTTGCACTTTAGACCCTGAAACAAGTTCAGGGTGACGAGGAGGGGGGAATTCAGGTCCGTTGATTAATACCGTCATCCTGAACTCGCTTCAGGATCTATATATTCGATACTAGCTAGGTGTTAGAGGTGATTGCCTTAATAACTATTAAAACAGCTCATTTCACCTTGCGCAAAGTAAACGTATTCGCTTCGCTCATTGTCATTAATACTTTGCACGATTTTCACCTTGCGCAAAAGAACTGTGCTCACTGCGTTCGCTGTCGGTAGCCTTTTGCACTTTAGACCCTGAAACAAGTTCAGGGTGACGAGGTGGGGGGAATTTAGGTCTGTTGATTAATACCGTCATCCTGAACTCGCTTCCAATGCTGATCGTTTAAGCTCATTTACTACGTCTTGATCGATCTTTTGCCTATGGCATATTTAGCTCTTAACTTGAAGGAGCTTATATGTTGAATG
>NZ_JAKRFY010000064.1:0-1547 GCF_022347805.1 Pseudoalteromonas sp. Of7M-16
GTCTTTTAACAGCGCATCATTAGAATCGACAACGCCATCCTGATCCACATCGAAGAACACAGTACCAGCAATAGACTTCTCACCAGCCTTTGGCTTTTCAGTAAAACGGATCGCAGGGGTTGGATCTGTGCCCACCACCACTTTGGCGACATTGCTTACTACAGCCGCACCTGTGCCAATATAGCGATTGCCGGTTTGGTAAGTGGCACTTGGCGTCTGCGTGATGGTGTAACCATCCGCGTTTGATTCAATCAGGCCTGTAAAGCTGAACTCACCGTTGGCATTGGTCGTTACACTCTGATTTATTGCCTGACCATATTTATTAGTACCAGTGATTGTGACCTTGATGTCTTTTAACAGCGCATCATTTGAATCAACTACACCGTCCTGATCCACATCGAAAAACACAGTACCAGCAATAGATTTATCACGATATAACGATTACCCGTTTGGTAAATCGCACTTGGTGTTTGTGTAATAGTATAACCATCAGCATTAGATTCGATTAAACCAGTAAAGCTGAACTCACCGTTGGCATTGGTTGTTACACTCTGATTTATTGCCTGACCAAACTTGTCCGCGCCCGTGATTGTGACTGTAATGTCTTTTAACAGCGCATCATTTGAATCGACAACGCCATCCTGATCCACATCGAAGAATACAGTACCAGCAATCGACTTCTCACCAGCTTTTGGCTTTTCGGTAAAGCGGATCGCAGGGGTAGGATCTGTGCCCACCACGACTTTTGCGACATTGCTTACTATGCCTGCACCTGTGCCAATATAGCGATTGCCGGTTTGGTAAGTGGCACTTGGTGTTTGTGTGATGGTATAGCCATCTGCATTTGATTCAATCAGGCCTGCAAAGTTGAACTCGCCGTTGGCATTGGTCGTTACACTCTGATTTACTGCCTGACCATATTTATCCGTGCCCGAAATTGTGACCCTGATGTCTTTTAACAGCGCATCATTTGAATCGACCACACCGTCCTGATCCACATCAAAGAACACAGTACCAGCAATAGACTTATCACTGGCCTTTGGCTTTTCTGTAAAGCGGATCGCAGGGGCTGGATCTGTGCCTACCACTACCTTGGCGACATTGCTCACTATGCCAGATTCAGTACCGATATAACGATTGCCGGTTTGGTATGTGGCACTCGGTGTTTGCGTGATGGTATAACCATCCGCATTTGATTCAATCAGGCCTTCAAAGCTGAACTCACCGTTGGCATTGGTCGTTGTTGTGGTATTTACTGCCTGACCAAACTTATCCGTGCCCGTGATTGTGACTGTGATGTCTTTTAACAGCGCATCATTTGAATCGACAACGCCATCTTGATCTACATCGAAGAATACAGTACCAGCAATCGACTTCTCACCAGCTTTTGGTTTTTCGGTAAAGCGGATCTCAGGCGTTGGATCTGTGCCCACCACCACTTTTGCAACATTGCTCACTACACCAGATTCAGTGCCAATATAGCGATTGCCGGTTTGGTAAGTGTCGCTTGGTGTTTGTGTGATGGTATAGCCATCTGCATTTGATTC
>NZ_JAKRFY010000065.1:0-1599 GCF_022347805.1 Pseudoalteromonas sp. Of7M-16
AAGCTGAAGATGACCTAGGTGATGTTGATGACCTTTTAGCAGACATCGGTGAAGAAGCACCCAGCTTAGAGGCTGACCCTGAGTTTGCTGAGCCAGAAGCTGAAGATGACCTAGGTGATGTTGATGACCTTTTAGCAGACATTGATGAAGAGACACCCAGCTTAGAGGTTGACTCTGAGTTTGCTGAGCCAGAAGCTGAAGATGACCTTGGAGATGTTGACGACCTTTTAGCAGACATTGATGAAGAGACACCCAGCTTAGAGGCTGACCCTGAGTTTGCAGAGCCAGAAGCTGACGATGACCTTGGTGATGTTGACGACCTTTTAGCAGACATTGATGAAGAGACACCCAGCTTAGAGGCTGACCCTGAGTTTGCTGAGCCAGAAGTTGAAGATGACCTTGGTGATGTTGACGACCTTTTAGCAGACATGGGTGAAGAGACACCCAGCTTAGAGGCTGACACAGAGTTTGCAGAGCCAGAAGCTGAAGATGACCTTGGTGATGTTGATGACCTTTTAGCAGACATCGGTGAAGAAACACCCAGCTTAGAGGTTGACTCTGAGTTTGCAGAGCCAGAAGCTGACGATGACCTTGGTGATGTTGACGACCTTTTAGCAGACATGGGTGAAGAGACACCCAGCTTAGAGGCTGACACAGAGTTTGCAGAGCCAGAAGCTGAATTGGCAGAGCCAGAAGATGACCTTGGTGATGTTGAAGATCTTTTAGCAGACATGGGTGAAGAGACACCCAGCTTAGAGGCTGACACTGAATTGGCAGAGCCAGAAGGTGAAGATGACCTTAGTGATGTTGACGACCTTTTAGCAGACATTGGCGAAGAAACACCCAGTTTAGAGGCTGACACTGAGTTTGCAGAACCAGAAGGTGAAGATGACCTTAGTGATGTTGAAGACCTTTTAGCAGACATTGGCGAAGAAGCACCGGGTTTAGAAGCTGAAACTGGCCTTGAGCTGGATGAGTCAATTATCACCTCGAATGTTGAAGTAGGTCATTTGGATGGCATGCTAGGTGAAGATGAAAATATCCCTGAGGCGAAAGGCGCTCCACTTGCTGAACTAGAGCCAGAGCTAGAAGCAGAGCCAGAGCCAGAGCTAGAAGCAGAGCCAGAGCTAGAAGCAGAGCCAGAGCTAGAAGCAGAGCCAGAGCTAGAAGCAGAGCCAGAGTTAGAAGCTGAACCAGAGTTAGAAGCTGAACCAGAGTTAGAAGCTGAACCAGAGTTAAAGCTGAACCAGAGTTAGAAGCTGAACCAGAGTTAGAAGCAGAGCCAGAGCTCGAAGCAGAACCAGAGCTCGAAGCTGAGCCAGAACTCGAAGCAGAGCCAGAACTCGAAGCAGAGCCAGAGCTAGAAGCAGAGCCAGAGCTAGAAGCAGAGCCAGAACTCGAAGCAGAGCCAGAGCTCGAAGCAGAACCAGAACTCGAAGCCGAACCAGAACTCGAAGCCGAACCAGAACTCGAAGCCGAACCAGAACTCGAAGCAGAGCTAGAGCTCGAAGCTGAACCAGAACTCGAAGCAGAGCCAGAACTCGAAGCAGAGCCAGAACTCGAAGCAGAGCCAGAGCTAGAAGCAGAGCCAGAGCTAGA
>NZ_JAKRFY010000066.1:0-1420 GCF_022347805.1 Pseudoalteromonas sp. Of7M-16
ATGGCAAAAGAAAAGTTTGAACGTTCGAAACCGCACGTAAACGTAGGTACAATCGGCCACGTTGACCACGGTAAAACAACTCTAACTGCAGCAATCACTAACGTACTTGCAAAAGTATACGGTGGTGAAGCACGTGACTTCGCTCAAATCGATAACGCTCCAGAAGAGCGTGAGCGTGGTATCACAATCGCAACTTCACACGTAGAGTACGATACTCCAACTCGTCACTACGCACACGTTGACTGTCCTGGACACGCTGACTACGTTAAAAACATGATCACTGGTGCTGCTCAAATGGACGGCGCGATCCTAGTAGTTGCTGCAACTGACGGTCCTATGCCTCAGACTCGTGAGCACATCCTACTTTCTCGTCAGGTTGGTGTACCTTACATCATCGTATTCATGAACAAATGTGACATGGTTGACGACGAAGAGCTAATCGAGCTAGTAGAAATGGAAGTTCGTGAACTTCTTTCTGAGTACGATTTCCCAGGTGATGACCTACCACTAATCCAAGGTTCAGCTCTTAAAGCACTAGAAGGTGAGAAAGAGTGGGAAGACAAGATCGTTGAGCTTGCAGAAGCACTAGATTCTTACATCCCAGAGCCAGAGCGTGACATCGATAAGCCATTCATCATGCCTATCGAAGACGTATTCTCAATCCAGGGTCGTGGTACTGTTGTAACTGGCCGTGTTGAAGCTGGTATCATCAACGTGAACGACGAAGTTGAAATCGTAGGTATCAAAGAAACTACGAAGACAACTTGTACGGGTGTTGAAATGTTCCGTAAGCTTCTAGACGAAGGTCGTGCAGGTGAGAACATCGGTGCACTTCTACGTGGTACTAAGCGTGACGAAGTTGAGCGTGGTCAAGTACTTTCAGCTCCTGGTTCAATCCAGCCGCACACTAAGTTCACTTCAGAAGTATACGTACTTTCTAAAGATGAAGGTGGTCGTCATACTCCTTTCTTCAAAGGTTACCGTCCACAGTTCTACTTCCGTACAACTGACGTAACTGGTGACATCCAGCTACCAGACGGCGTAGAAATGGTAATGCCTGGTGACAACATCAAGATGACTGTAGAGCTAATCTGCCCAATCGCGATGGACGAAGGTCTACGTTTCGCTATCCGTGAAGGTGGCCGTACAGTTGGTGCTGGTGTTGTAGCATCAATCATCGAGTAATAGTTACACGTTAACTAATTCGATATACGAATACTTGTTTCAGGATCCATGTTTTTTGATGCTAGCTAGGTTTTAGAGGCGATTGCCTTAGCAATGGTCAAAATGGCTCACTTCACCTTGCGCAAATTGAACGTACTCGCTTCGCTCGCTGTCGTTACATTTTGCACGTTATTCACCTTGCGCAAAAGAACCGTACTCACTGCGTTCGCTGTCGTTAATACTTTGCACGATGTCA
>NZ_JAKRFY010000067.1:0-1043 GCF_022347805.1 Pseudoalteromonas sp. Of7M-16
ATATGTGACCGCAGATCCATGTATGGATCCGCGTAATGGTTGTACGCCTCATGGTGGTGATGATATTCAGACTGTAGACATTAATAACGAACCTGAACGTGTTTCGCCGATGCGCACAACACAGCTTGGGACTGGTTCAACGATTGCAATTGTTGATTATCTTAAAAAGTCCAATGGTAAAAATGATAACCCGACTATCATCATTACTAGTTACAAACTGACTAATGGTAAAAGAGTACCTGTCACAATGTGTCGGCCAGTTGAAAGATTTTGTGACATAATAGACATGGATGTGACTATCAACCCAGGCTCTGGTGTGACGGTTAATTTTGAGGAACGTGTAAATTCGCTAGCAGAAATAGAGCGTTACAATGCAATTTGGAAGTCACTATCTAAATTTTTTGAAGGTGAGTATACGTGCGTCATAGGTGAGACCGGTACTTCATCTAATGGCATTATGAAAGGACAGCTGATTTGTTATTGGAGCCCCTATTAACCTCCATCCGCTTAACGCAACTTTAGCGTCTCAATGAACGACTAATGTGTGAGCTAGGCGCTTCTGCCTCGTTCACACTTCTAGTATTGCCTTGCACACCAGTTTAAAATAGCCAAACACAGCTAAATCTTAAAGCTCCCCTTAGCTTTGAACAATGCGAACGCGACACAATCGCAGTAAATAGCCTGCTTTTTAGAGCCCATAAGCTAGGCGCTAAGAGGGGGAATAAGTTACGCATAAAACACTTTATTTCGCTTTTGAAGTGGTGGAAAAATCGCGAAGATTTATTCTACCTATACGTGTCCATTGATTAGGTCTTTGGGAATCATGCGACAAGTAAAATTAACCGACGACAAACAGACTTGAATTCATTAACAAGTCCAAGCAACTTTTATCGTATTACCGTGTTTAAGCTACTTAAATTCGGTAATACGTTTATCTAATCGGGCCCACACCTGACATTCCTAAGATTGAGTATTGAAATATTTTAATACGCTTCCCTTTAAATGGATAAATTCAATCAAAACTTTACATAAAAACCCCCACC
>NZ_JAKRFY010000068.1:0-2812 GCF_022347805.1 Pseudoalteromonas sp. Of7M-16
CAAAAAACTTTTAATTGAAGAGTTTGATCATGGCTCAGATTGAACGCTGGCGGCAGGCCTAACACATGCAAGTCGAGCGGTAACATTTCTAGCTTGCTAGAAGATGACGAGCGGCGGACGGGTGAGTAATGCTTGGGAACGTGCCGTAAGGTGGGGGACAACCATTGGAAACGATGGCTAATACCGCATAATGTCTACGGACCAAAGGGGGCTTCGGCTCTCGCCTTATGATCGGCCCAAGTGGGATTAGCTAGTTGGTAAGGTAATGGCTTACCAAGGCGACGATCCCTAGCTGGTTTGAGAGGATGATCAGCCACACTGGAACTGAGACACGGTCCAGACTCCTACGGGAGGCAGCAGTGGGGAATATTGCACAATGGGCGCAAGCCTGATGCAGCCATGCCGCGTGTGTGAAGAAGGCCTTAGGGTTGTAAAGCACTTTCAGTAAGGAGGAAAGGTTAGTAGTTAATACCTGCTAGCTGTGACGTTACTTACAGAAGAAGCACCGGCTAACTCCGTGCCAGCAGCCGCGGTAATACGGAGGGTGCGAGCGTTAATCGGAATTACTGGGCGTAAAGCGTACGCAGGCGGTTTGTTAAGCGAGATGTGAAAGCCCCGGGCTCAACCTGGGAACTGCATTTCGAACTGGCAAACTAGAGTGTGATAGAGGGTGGTAGAATTTCAGGTGTAGCGGTGAAATGCGTAGAGATCTGAAGGAATACCGATGGCGAAGGCAGCCACCTGGGTCAACACTGACGCTCATGTACGAAAGCGTGGGGAGCAAACAGGATTAGATACCCTGGTAGTCCACGCCGTAAACGATGTCTACTAGGAGCTGGGGTCTTCGGACAACTTTTCCAAAGCTAACGCATTAAGTAGACCGCCTGGGGAGTACGGCCGCAAGGTTAAAACTCAAATGAATTGACGGGGGCCCGCACAAGCGGTGGAGCATGTGGTTTAATTCGATGCAACGCGAAGAACCTTACCTACACTTGACATACAGAGAACTTACGAGACTGCCGGTGATAAACCGGAGGAAGGTGGGGACGACGTCAAGTCATCATGGCCCTTACGTGTAGGGCTACACACGTGCTACAATGGCAGATACAGAGTGCTGCGAACTTGCGAAAGTAAGCGAATCACTTAAAGTTTGTCGTAGTCCGGATTGGAGTCTGCAACTCGACTCCATGAAGTCGGAATCGCTAGTAATCGCGGATCAGAATGCCGCGGTGAATACGTTCCCGGGCCTTGTACACACCGCCCGTCACACCATGGGAGTGGGTTGCTCCAGAAGTAGGTAGCTTAACCTTACACAGATGATTGTTGATTAGAATTAGAGAACACAACATTGTTTGGGTCTGTAGCTCAGCTGGTTAGAGCGCACGCCTGATAAGCGTGAGGTCGGTAGTTCAAGTCTACTCAGACCCACCACTTTGCTTTTATACTTCGTTATGTATTTACTCGCTTAGCGAACTAAGCGTCGCAAATACATGCCTTGTCTAAAACCAAAGCATGTGGATATCAAACAATGTCTTCCTAGTAATGTGGGGCTATAGCTCAGCTGGGAGAGCGCCTGCCTTGCACGCAGGAGGTCAGCAGTTCGATCCTGCTTAGCTCCACCACTTTACTACTCCTTCTCAAAGATAAGCACTCTTACTTAGTTTACGTATTAAATAAACTGAGAGTTTTTAACTCTGAGAAGTAATTCTCTTGCTCTTTAAAAATTTGGAAAGCTGATAATTAAATTCTAATCATTTTTTTGATTAATTAGCGTCTACTTTAGTATTACTTAACTTCTGGCGAAGTTAAAACTGTCTTTGACTTACAACTGGCTGAAATATGCCGTAGGTTCAAAGTTATTTATTCTGAGGCGAAGCCGCCAAAGATATTGTCGCCGGGAGCATAGCTCGTCTATGTGACCAAGCAATATCTGATGGCAATGAAGCATTCAGAATAAAGAACGACGAAACTACTTTGGGTTGTATGGTTAAGTGACTAAGCGTACACGGTGGATGCCTTGGCAGTTGGAGGCGATGAAGGACGTACTAACTTGCGATAAGCTAAGTCAAGCCTGGAACCTTCTGGAAAGTTGGACGACACAGGGTGACAGTCCCGTACACGAAAATTTATCTGAAGTGAAATCGAGTAGGTCGGAGCACGTGAAACTTTGACTGAATATGGGGGGACCATCCTCCAAGGCTAAATACTCCCAACTGACCGATAGTGAACCAGTACCGTGAGGGAAAGGCGAAAAGAACCCCTGTGAGGGGAGTGAAATAGAACCTGAAACCGTGTACGTACAAGCAGTAGGAGCCCTTCGAGGGTGACTGCGTACCTTTTGTATAATGGGTCAGCGACTTATATTCTGTAGCAGGACCGAACCCACTAACGTTGAAAAGTTAGGGGATGACCTGTGGCTAGGAGTGAAAGGCTAATCAAACCGGGAGATAGCTGGTTCTCCCCGAAATCTATTTAGGTAGAGCCTCGGACGAATACTTACGGGGGTAGAGCACTGTTAAGGCTAGGGGGTCATCCCGACTTACCAACCCTTTGCAAACTCCGAATACCGTAAAGTACTATCCGGGAGACACACGGTGGGTGCTAACGTCCATCGTGGAGAGGGAAACAACCCAGACCGTCAGCTAAGGTCCCAAAGTGTATGTTAAGTGGGAAACGATGTGGGAAGGCTAAAACAGCTAGGAGGTTGGCTTAGAAGCAGCCATCCTTTAAAGAAAGCGTAATAGCTCACTAGTCGAGTCGGCCTGCGCGGAAGATGTAACGGGGCTAAACATACCACCGAAGCTACGGCTGC